>NZ_CP006572.1 GCF_000583875.1 Chlamydia avium 10DC88
ATCCGACGTTAGCAACAGCTGTTTTTAAAGAACATAGGTTAGGAACACCAGAAGAATATCCATAGCTTATAGCACAAGGTTGAGTATCACCTTCCTTGACTAGAGATAGAACAACAGTTCCTTCCATTCTAGAAGCTATGATATCGACGAATACTAGAAACATGCTATTGATATTGTCTGGAGTAATTGTGAATTTCCCAATTTCTGTTCCACCATTAAGGGTATTGATGTTGTATTTAGTAAATAAACCATTGCATTGGATTTTTTCTGATATAGAAAAATGTTTGAATGCTTTGGTTATAGATAAGGTAGGATCAGATGTTATTTTATCTGTAACGTCTTGGACCAAACTGTTAGTTAAGTTTTCAACAATTTCACTTATTAATTCGTTTTGTATGCTTCCTAATATAGCATCCGAAATTTGATCAGGATCAAGAGATACATTGATAGTAGCATTTTGGTTATCAGTATTTGTAATATCAAATTTGATACCATTTGTTGCTTGGAATGTTGCTGCTACTGGAGTTGTTGAAGTCCCAAGTATAATTTGTTTGTCTCCTAAGACATCAGTCATTTGACCGAGTTTAATATTATCTGCAAATACGCAATTTTGTGTGTTATTTAAATAAAAACCAGAATTACCCATAATTAAAACTCTTTTTAATTCGAGTTTTAATTTAATTTTTTTTGGCGATCAATATTAATTATTGTCTGATCTTTGAATTGTTTTGTTTTTTGATATTTGTTGGAATTTGTCTTTGTTTAAGTAAAAAACTTCTTTTTTCGCGATAGTCGATCCTTGTAATCTTTCGTGTCTATTTAACCATTTCAATTCGATAGCGATTTCAACACAGCGATTAATAGCAGCTTCTATTTTTTTCCAATTTCTAGAGGTAATATATCTATTCATTCTGAGGGTGTAAGACAAAGTTTCGAAACCTATCTCTATTTTATCTGGCCATTCCTTAATTCCTGAACTATTCATCTTTTTTCGTGTAGCTGTACTTACAATCCAATCTATGAATGTATAAGTAAATTTAGATGCATTTGGGAACCTTAATTTAATTTCCTGATACATATTAGCAGGCTTTAGAACAAAATATGAGTCAATTTGGTCCACAATGATTGGACAAGGTTCTATGATGAATCCTTTATGTTTTTTAGAAATTAAATTTAAAAAGGGTTCTTCATCTAATGCTTTATTTTCTTTTGGAGTTAATCCTTCCCATCCTTCACAAATACGTAGAATGGGTGAAAAAGTTTGATATCTGTCGACAACTTCTTCTCCTTTATTCCATCTTTTTCTAGTTGCAACTATGAGGTAAGGTTCATTTCCTAAATGGTATAAAGCTTCTAAAGCTATTAAAGCTTCTTTACCCCCGAACTCATTTTTATTTCTTGAAGTTTTGTATTTTTTTACTCCATATGCTTCTAGGTATTCTGATTTGGTAAATTTGATTCTGGGAATAATGCCTTCAAATTTGAAGGTATTTGTTTCTCTAGATAAATAAGAACCTTCTAAATTTCCTCGATAATTTGTAGCAGTGAGGAGCTTCTGGATTGCTGCTAGAGCATGATAATGAGATGGTTGTAAATCTAGCCCTATTACTTCAATCCGAGATTCAGTACAGATATTTGAAAATAATTCTAATTGTTCTTCTGATAACTGAGGTTTTCTTCCAAATTTTTGATTTTCTAAGTGTAGAGAACTTTTAATGACTTGATTTTCTGATTTTACCATGATTCTTTCTGAATAGAAAATTTTCCTATTGATGCTGAGAATTTCAAGTTAGTTGAAAAAACAGAACCATGTCTATTTTTCCCCACAATAATTTCTGCTACACCTTTGGATCCTTCTTGAGAAGAAGAATCTTTCCTATGGATAAACAGAATAACATCAGCATCTTGCTCTATTTGACCGCTGTCTCTAAGATCTGATAGCATAGGTCTTTTATCTACTCTATCTTCAACCTTTCTAGACAATTGAGATAAACAAATAATCGGAATTTGTAATTCAACAGCCAACTTTCTTAGTTCTCTAGAAATTTCAGCAATTTCATTTTGTCTATTTTCAGATTTTTTAGGAGGACTGATTAACTGCAAATAATCTATAAATAAAGCATCAATAGCATAGTCATTCTTTAAAGCTCTAGATTGATTGATTAATGAATGTAAGTTAGTGCATTTGTTATCACAAATAAAAAAGGGAATATTTTTTAAACGAGTATCGAGTTGTTCTATCTTTGCTAAAATATCTCTAGAAAAGTTCCCTCTTTTTAACTGTTCACAAGAAACTTCACTCAAATTGGATATAATGCGCTCAACAATTTGATTAGGACTCATTTCTAAAGAAATAAAACCAACAGACTTTTTTTGATCTAACACAAGGTTTAATGCCATATCGATAGCAAAAGCTGTTTTCCCCATAGCTGGTCTAGCAGCTAATACAATAAAGTTACCCTGCGACAAAATAATGCTATGTTCATCTATAGATGCATAGCCTGTTAGTAAACCATCAACATAGTCTACATGATATTTCGACCTATAATCATATCGATTTCTTATTTGAGAAATGACACTATTAGATCCATTATTTCCTACAGAAAAAATCTCATAAATAGTTCTGCCACATTTTTTTCTTGAATTTTCTGTTTTAGTATGAATAGTGTCTAGTCGTTCTTTGAATTGCTCAACCAAAGTATATGGAGAACGTCTATTTGGATATCTTGTAAAATCTTGAAAAGCAGAATCCAAGAATTCTTTTAGTAAACAATTAATATATTGTTCATGCAAGAAGTCAATATGTTGATCGAGATCAATAGGTATATCTGCATTTTGGGACATATGAATCAAATAAGAAACATCCATATGCTTATCTAAGTTACGCTTTTTAATCTCTTCCCAAAGGAGAGCTATAGAAATAGTATCTCTGTGGTTTAAAATATCTCTGATCAATACAAATATATTTCTATGTTTATCAGAAAGAAAATGATGTTCAGATAATCTCTGTACGATAGTACGTGCATGTTCATAATAATTTACAGCCTGGCCTAATACAAAAAACTCAACATCTAAAAGCTCTTTTTCTTCTACAGATTGCTTCATCATAAAATGACCAGAAAGGGATAATTGATGATTTTCGAAAAGTAATATAATTTACCTGATTATGGAAATAATCAGGTAAAATGACTCACTTATATCATGAGGAAACGTGTGCGTAAAGAGAATTCACCGAACCACAACCTAGCAAAAATATTGAATAAACCAATACTCAGATCCTACTCGACACACAAAGAAGCCGTCTTTATTAAAAATGAAAATATTTGGGAAAAACTAAATAATATATCTTTACTGGAAATAGTACTACTGTGGACATCTTCTCTTAATTATCACACGGCTCGATCATACAAAGGAGCTTTTTTTCCTTAGAGAAAATCGGTTTAATTTCTTTAGATATATCTCTACAAGAATTCGCTATGTTAAATCACAATCTAATTTTAGATTCCATAAAACAAATTCCTACACATCAAGCAGCATGGTCAGAAGGAACAAAGCAAGTTCGTGCAGCAAGTTATATATCCCTAACAAAATTTCTTAATCGAATCACATCAGGAATTATACCAGTAGCTTTACCATCCAGACAAGAAGCTACAAAAACTTTTTATAAGATAAGAGATTTAGTTAAAACAAAAGCAATGAATCAAGAAGAAATAGTAGTTTTTTTAGAAAAACTAAAGCAAATCAATCACAGAGATTGGTTAATAGCCCAAACTCTACTGCAAGGAGCAAAGCGAGCTGCAGAAGCACTGTCAATAACAACAGATCAAATTTCATTCGAAGAAGGAACTATCTCATTCATTCAAGTCAAAAATAAAAAAATCTAAAAATTACAGTCATAACCTATCCTCAAAGATTTATGCAATTAATCAAGAATTATATTGGGAATAGAAATGGATTAGTATTCATTACTAAAACAGGAAAAAGTGTGGATCTTAAACAATTAGCAGGAACTTTTGCTAAAGCAGGTTCTCAAGCAAATATACCATTTAAAGTTACTCCTCATGTACTTAGAGCTACAGCAGTCACTGAATACAAAAGAATGGGTTGTTCTGATTCTGATATTATGAAAGTTACAGGACATTCTTCTTCTAAGATGATCCATGCTTACGACAAATCTATAAGATCAGAAAATGCATCAAAAAAATATCCCTAATTTAACTATCAATTTCGCACAGAAACAACCTATATAATTAAAATTATATTAAAATATTAAAGGAAATTGAGAAGTTTGATTATTTATCGTATTAGTATCATATGCTGAAAGCATTTGCGTCGAAGAAAAACAAGAAACACGCATAATTGCCTCATCTGCACATCCTATTTTTTTCAAATACGCCAAAGCACTAGCTCTAAGTACATGAGGAGTAACTTTAATAGATAAGTTCATATCATTTTCTGCTAACTTGAAGTAATAATACACTTGATTAATTGCTACCTGTTGTCCATTTCCAGATATAAACACCCATCCGTCTCTATTCCCAACATAATCCCGCAACTCCTGCATTAAGAAATTAGGATAAACTACTCTAACTTCATTATATCTACTTTGACGCTTCTTTATTTTGAAAGTAATCTGATTCTGAGAAAATAACAAATCTTCTGTTCTTAGGGAAATAACTTCACTTAATTTTCTAACTCCTTGAATAATCAGCTTTCCAATTAAATAATCCCTAAAACTGATTCTCTTAAGAGAATCAAAAAACAATAACCATTCTTGTTTTGAAATAAATTCGGTCTTAACTTTATCTCGAATTTTGTAAAAAGTAGAATTGCCAAAATCTCTAGAAGGAATGGCTTGTTTAATAACCCCCTTAGTCAATCTATAAAGAAATTTCGTGAATGATATATAACAAGCGGCTCTCGCTTGTTTTGAAGCCTCTGAAACAGGTTTACCGCTACAAGTATGGGTTAAAGACTTGATTCTATTTAAAACATCCCAATGATCCACATAAACCAATTTTTCCAGTTTCATAGAAGCATCCAATATTTTATTAGATACTAAAAACCTGATTCCGGAAGCATAATTTTTCCTAGTGATAGGAGACAGGGTAGCTAACCATACATTAGCTGCTTCTAATACAGTTAAAAACAATCTACTTTTGTGTTGGTAGACCAAATTGCTCATACTTAGTCTCAATTTTATAATGTACAAGTCTTGCGTAGACTAAGTTTTTTTAAACAAAAAGTCTACCACCTAAAGTTGCAAAGTCTACCACCTAAAGTTGCAAAGTCTACCACCTAAAGTTGCAAAGTCTACCACCTAAAGTTGCATTTTCTCTCGAAGTTTTGTAGGTTTAAATTTTTAAAAAGTATAGTAATACTTTTTATTTGATGCTGATAGGAATCAGCATCTGTAAGAAATGCTGTCTAGAAGTTGGTGAATCAGATTTTTGTTATAATCCGAGAGATCAATACCAGAGTTGATAATTTTCAAAATCTCAAGTAGTTTTTCTGATAAATATTTATTTCTTCTTTCTACATCAGATTCTGTTGTTATTTTTAATTCAGTATTGTTTCTAAGAGACGGGAGAAACTTATTTAGGGTGTTTATAGCTGATGTATTAGACATGCCACAGATTTTCCCTAGAACGTTTATTTTTTCCCTAATTGTTCCTTTCCTAGAAGCTAGCAAGTATGCAGTCTTATAAGGTATTGACTGAAACAAAGACTTCGTATGTTTATCTGGAAGGCTAATGAACAACTCATAATAGCCTAAGGCGTTGTATGCAGAAGATTTTGTGCGAAATACAATGTTAATCCAAGATGAGAAAGTAGCTTCAGGAGAACACATATTCCTTAAAATCTCTCTTACCTTATAAATTTTTTCTCCGATTAAAAGCACATGTTGTTTTTGTATGGATTTTATTTGACCTGTTAACAACTTAATAGTAGCCAAATTATTACTATGATTAGTATCTAATTGTATGTTTTGACTAACTACTAAGTTTTCAATTTGTTCATGTTCTTCAGCACTCAATGTTACAGAAAAAATATCTAACGATAGATCTTTCTTTTGAAACTCTTTAGTAGTACTTTCTTGATTCTTTCTAAAAAATGCTGATGCTTCTTTCGCTAATTTATTCACAGGGATTCCTGAATAGTTTTTTGATGCAACGATAGCTTGTTTTCTATTTCCTGAGTCAATTTTAGAATATCCTGAGAAGCTCTAGAGTTTGGATATGCATTGATTACAGGAGTTTCTTTTAACAAAGATCTGCTTAAAGTAATGTCACGACGTATTTTACTTTCTAGTATTTTATTCGGATAAATCGACTCTATTATGTCTGTATACATAGAGTTTGTTGAATTCCTTTCATCCCAAAATGAAAAAACTATACCCAGAACTTCTAAGTCATTTTCAATTGTGGAACAGAATTCTTTTATCTTCTGTAATCCTAAAATAGAAAATGGCTCTGGGGTTAGGCAGATAATTAAATATTGACTAGCAAGAAATGCTTCTCGAGTAAGTATACCTAGACTTGGTGGAGTATCCAAAATACAAATATCGTAATAATCTTGAATACTTTGTAAAGATAGGTATAAATGATTGATAGCTAGATTTGTGACTTTATTAAATCCCCTAAATTCTTCTATTAAAACAGAGGAAGGGATAATGTCTAAGTTATTTATTTTTGTTTTGTGAATAGAGTTTTTTATTTCGTTTGTATTTCTGAGAAATTCGTTAAGGCTATATTTTTCACAAGTTTGTATGCCTAGACCTATAGTTAAATTTGCTTGTGGATCTAAATCCACAAGCAAAATTCGTTTTTTCTTTTCTTGGGCCAAATTACACCCAACGTTTAGGGACAGAGTTGTTTTCCCGGTCCCTCCTTTAAAAGAACAAAATGTCAACGTTTTCACACTTACTCCAACGTTAGAGTAGATGTTAATTTATTCAGATTTTGAGAACATATCTTTTCTTGATAGAATTAACATAATTAGAGCTTTCTTTAATTTTAAGTTGTTGTTCTCCAATTGTTCTACTATTGGAGAGTCTGGGAATAAGTTTAGAGATGTTTGTATTTGATTAAGTAAATCC